>NZ_JBHWYR010000001.1:196929-230500 GCF_042728695.1 Bacillus sp. NPDC060175 | reverse complement strand
ATACAGTGGTTAGATCACCCATACATGCCCATCAACTTAAGGATATTGACTACTCTCAAGTGTAAAAAACGTTATTCTTTCTAAAGAAGATTATTAGAAAGAATAACGTTTTTTATGAATGTTTTGTTTCAAGGTAGACTACAATTATTTGCTGAAGAGCTATGCTGCCATTTAGTACTTTCTTTATAATTGGGATTCTTTTATGATGAAATCAAATTTTTTATCTAGGCTTTAATTAAACTTTCTTTCAAGTCTACAGGATGTAGTGAAAAATGATAATATTTTATTTAAAGTGGAATTAGTATACAAAAAATTAATCAAATTTGTCTCTAAATCGATTTGATAACTTCCTTTCGGTTTTATTACTATTGATCGAAATTACATTCCTAGATGAATTATTTGCTGGATTAGTTTTTTGGAATTCTTTGAAAAAGTCAATGGGACTAGTAAATAATTCTTCCATAGCTCTTATAGCCATTCCTTTGGTTTTATGACTAGACTCTATTAATATGTGATGATATAGATCAAATAAAAGTAGCTGAATCTGATTTTGTTTTTCTTGTAATTTGTTATATTTCTCTTTTTGTATGGAGAGTTGCTTTTGATAGTCTTCATTTTTTTGTTTAAGCTCGTTTTCTTTTTGTACTCCCTTAATAATTAGCTTTTCTAATGGAAGTAAGCTGTTAATTAAAGCCTCTTTATTGGCGTATTTTTTATCAACTAGATCTACTATGTTTGGAACTGCTTTTTTTGCATCATTTGAAATAGGGAGCCGATGAGTAAATACAGCATTAGCTTCATCTACTAATTCTCTTCCTAGGCGACCTTGTTTTCTCCAAAAAGATTCTGATGTACTTGTATCTAAACGACCTTGCTCAACTAAATAATTAGAAAAACAATAGATATCCGAATATTTAATCTGACCTGATACATTTTTTTCCGTTTTATACAAATAGATTATTTCTTTTACTTGAGTCTCTGTTAATTTTACTTTACGCCCCACTTTATTCATCAAAAATGCCCCCTTTTGAATTCAGAGTTTGTAGCGCTGTTAAATTACTTATCTCAGCTTGAACTTGTTTTGAGGTAGCTTTTAGCCGTCCTAATATATTAGGGTTTATTCTTGTCAATTCGTCTTTTAAAATATTTGAATGTAAATTTTTTATAAAAGAAAAGAGTTCATGAATATGCTTTCTTTTTTTAAACAATATTTCTTTAATTAATTCTTCTTTTTCCAGAAGCTCTTTTGTGTTAATTCTCCAATGAGAACAAAGCATACATTCTTCAGACTCGCATCTTTGTAAGGCGTCTGTACAATAACCTACTGTTAATTTTCCTTGAAAAGAAGAGGTAGGAGGAGCGAATGCTTTTAGTTGAATTTCTTTCGGGATAAAAGCAGCATTTATAGCATCTGTAGTCTGTCCTTTATGTTGATTTTCTTTCAAGTATTTAAATTTAGAGAATAATTTAAATACTTCACTATCAATCCAATATTCTATATGAGATGAATAGTGGTATTGTGCATTAATTGTTTGATGTCCACCGAGTCTTGCGATTTCAACTGGAGAAATTCCTTGCATCATGAGAGAAACGAAAGCAAGGTGTCTAGTATCATTAGGACTGAGATGATATTCTTTAGGAATATCACAATTATAGGTTTTATTAAGTACATCTTTATAAAATTTTGTAATTAATCTTTGCAGATTCTCACGATTAAAATCAGTACTAACCCTTTTCTGGCGTTTTCTTCGATTAGATGAATCTGTCCATATTAAAGAAGGATACGAAATTAGGGTATTAGAATAACCATATGATTGAGTATCGTTAATATAATTGTTTATGAGATCATATATATCTTTTGATATAGCGACAGTATCAAGTATTTGGATGTTGCGTTTATTGTTTGATTGTATCTTTCTTCTTGGAAGATGTATGAAGTACTCATTGCTTTTGACTGATAAGCAATTTCTTTTTATGGCAGCAAATTCTACGCTTCTTATAGGTATAACATTGGTAAGCTTCCACCAGATTAAAAGGGGGTAATACAAAATTTTTTCTTTTTGTACGGTTATATCTAAACCTCCTTTTGCTTCTAGCTGTTTAATTGTTTCAAAGTGTTTTTCTAAGTAATAAGAAAATTTCAGTATTTCCTTTGAAGGAGGAAGTTGCCTAACACTATGAATAAAATTAAGTTTAGAGTTTACTTCATGAAGTTTAGGGATAAAAATCTCTCCAACCTCAAGGTCGCTATAGTCAAAAAAATTCAACATTGAAGTTATTAAGTAGATTTTAGTGTTGTTTTCAATGATTGGTTTATGTAACCATTCTATGAATTGACTAACAATTTCTTTTTGGAAGCCATGGGTTTCTTTAAATGCTAGTAAGAAGTGATAATATTGGTTGACTACGGTTGCGATCTTAAATTTATTTAATAACTCTGAAATCCAACACTTAACTATGAGTTTAAACTCATTTGGTAAATCAGTACTAAACATATGTGTGTTTAACTCCTTGAAGTCAATTTTATGTGTTCTGCCTTTAGAGTTAGGGTTTGCCAATAACCATAAATCATCATCGAATTCACCAGATATCAATAAGTCTAATTTCTTTAATTGTTGTAATGTGCTTTTGGATTCTTCAATGGTGGTCAGTAGAGAAAATGATGATTCTGATAGAGCTTCTATTATCTCTTCATCTATTCCTAGTTTAATAATATTCATATATCCTCCTATAATTCGTACTGTGTTGTAGGGACATAGGTGAGATATTCTTCGATGTCTTTTTCGAGTTCTAGATTATCTAATAAAGCCAATAACTCAAAATAGCCTTCTTGCTTTTTTTCGAAAAACTGAAATACTTCTTCTTTTCCAAATGAAACACAAGCATCGTGTAATATATCCATCTCCATGTATAAAAGATTAGCTAACTTTATCCGCTCAGTATTATAGGGAGTGTTTTCAAATTGTTCTTTAAATCTTTTTAAATGGGAACTAATACTTTCTGTAATTGCGGAAAGTACATAAAAGTTAGGGATGGCATATACACATTGTTTGCAGCTCTTTGCTGGGTAGATACAGCCTGTTTCTGATACTAAGCATTGGATATGTTCCTCTCGGCTAGGAAGTACATTAGAATTTAGTTTGAATAAATAATCTATGACAGCTTCCTTTCCCATATTTAAAATCATGTCACCAATTAATTTTTTTTCTGATAGAACACTATTAATAAATTCAGATGTAGCTTCTATCTGGTAAATATCCTTAAATTTTTTATTTAATACAGTAATTTCATGTGTTCTCTGTTCACGATTATTTGATTCTCCTAAAAGTACTTCGGCAAAAAGGTTAGTAATATATCCAAAGTGTTTTCTTTGAAACAGCTGGCGAGATAAATAATCTAATTCTTTTTCTGGGATGTGTATATAAATATTAGTAGTTTCAAAGTCTGCATGTGCACGTAGTCTTTGGGCGACTTCAAGTGCAGCTCCTCCATGTCCTTTTTGAAGAAGTAAAATATACATAAATGATAATAAGGTTCTATTCATTTTCCTATTTTCAAAAATAAACTGCGAATCACTAAAATTTTTAAAGAAAGCTTTTTGAGCCGTCTCAGTAAAGTATTGATGTTTATTTCCGAAATCAATAATATGATTACGTATTGGAAAACACTCATTTGCTACAAGTTGACATATAATTACTGCCGTTGCTAAAGAAATTGTAAGATCTCTTGAGCAAAAAAAACGGTTAGTTACTTGTGTTTTTGAGACGGTTAAATCTTTTGCAATAAGTTGGTTGATAACCTTTTGAGCATCTTCGATGCTCAATTCTTGATCTTTGAATTGTTGTAGAGATGTTATATGAATTAGTTTTAAATCAACATTGGGGATTTCACATACATCTTTGTGTCGCCAAGCATTGTTTAAGTGAATTAGTATATATAACCATGAAGAGGCGTAATGTTTACTTAATGTGTTGTGCTTCCTTTGGTATTTATAGTCATGGGTTTTATTAATAGCGTCATTGATCGCCTTCGTTTTGTGTAATGTTATGTTATTTGTATAATGGAATAAAAGTTGGTATTGTTCATATTCATAAATATCTTTATCTTTCTTTGTTGATTTTGTGGCATATGGATTTTTTATCAATTTTAAGTTGAACGTTGGTAAGCTGTTAACTTTTAATTCATGATAATAGCTATTTATAAATGCATATAAAACAAACTGATGTGTAATAGGGATTTGCTCATTAAATAATAAAAGGTTAATTTCTTTAGAAGATTTGAGATAGAGTTCTTGATTTCCTAGCGAATTAATGAGGTGCTTTGTACACTTTACTAGTTGAGCTACATTTGCTTCAACTGTTAGTTTGTGTGCCTTAGATAGTTTCAATTTATTGATACAATAGCTCATCCACTGATTCTTTGTATACCAACAATTTGTAGGGAATGTGAGCTCATATATATCTAGTTGAGTTAAGAAGGAATCAGTTGGTTTACTATAGTTTAATTGAGCGATTTGTTGCTTAATTGTATCTTCTTTAATAAAGGCGTCTACTTCGGATTTTAAATAAACAAAGCTACGACGATTTTTGCTATTTAAAGCTACTTTAATTAAATAAGATGTTTTGTACCTAGTGAAATACTTATCAACATGCTGAGAATAACCTTTATTTCGAAGGTATTGTGGAGTGCAATATTTTATTTTTGCTTCTTCTTGAAGTTGCTTTAATTGGTTAATATCTGTTTTTAGATATATTGTGGTGTCTTTATAATAAAGGAAATCTAGATTTTCTTCCTTTCGAATTTGTTGGAGTTCTGTATCATTCGCATTTAAAATGTCTTTGACTTCTTTTAATGTATAATAGCTATTAATCTTAAAGGGCGCTCTGGGTTCGGTGTTGCTAAGTGAAAGCTGGGGAGTATGAACGAATAGGTGTTCAATATCTTGTTTGAAATAATAGGATAATGTGTAGTGAAATGTTAATTTTTTTATATTGTTTTTTCCAATCCAATGGTTAAGGTCTCTGTGAGTTATTTGATACTCCTGTACTACGTCATTGTTTGAAATATATTTTTCAAAGAACAGATCCAACCCGGTACGTTCAATAAATATAAACTCCCTCTCAATTGGTATTTCGAATTTTTTGTATTTGATTCCTATAGATTTACATATATGAAGAAGATTTGGGATGAAATTAACTTGTAGCTGAGAAATTTTAAATTGTTTTATACCAAATAATCTAGTAATTTTGGTGAGTTTATAATAATGTTGTTGTAGTTCACCTACTAATTTAGCGTACTTTATGAAGGATTTCTCTTCAACGAAGAACTTATTATCGGTATCAAAGAAGTACTTAAAATGCCCCAATTGCGCTATCTTGATTAAGGTCTCTACTTTTTTTGCTACATGACTATACTTAACATCCTTTACTACCCTAGCCCCAATCAACCATGTAGATTCATTTGAGTTGGTATTGTATTTTACAGTAGCTTGTTTGAGTATGTTGAAATCACTGATTGAAATGAATGGGTTTTTAATAGTTATCTTTACCTCGTTTATATCTGTTTTTCTTAAAATCATATGATAATCGTGTAGTGATAGATTAAGTTGCTTTAATATATCATCTCTGTGTATAAATTCTTTTGAAAAACGTAGCATGTCAATTTTTTTTATATACTCTTTGTTTCTAAATACTTTAAAATCAATTAACAATTGCTCTTTATTTTTAATAAGTCCTTCTTTATAGTGGGTAATTTTCGCATTTTTTTTTACGTGAAATACTTGTTCAATAAATGAATGAATGGATAAGTAGTTTTCGTGTATTTCACTTTCAATTTTTATATATTCTTTTATCTCTAATATTGATACGAAAGAGGTATTGTTCTCGTTCTTTATAGTAATAAACCCCTCTTTTTCAAGTTGTTGTAATTTGAATCGACTCATGTTCAAGCATTTAAATTCAGGATCAATTGCTACTGAGTTAATAGGAACCAAATCTTTTTTCACGTTTGAGCACACCATCTTTCCAGATTTTTTTAACAAGATTATCTTCAATAAATCCAATACGTTCAATAGGGATATTTTTAATTTCGTCCATTGCTTCTTTTATAGATTCTATTGTTAGTTTTTCATCTACATAGTCCATTGCGGAGTGGATACTTCTATCACCACGCCCGATAGCAATTTGAGTAATGCTTAATCCCATATCCATCAAAAAATTTGTGAAAATACCTCTTCCTATATGTGTCCCCCAGTAAGAGTCGCTAAATAGCCTGTAATCATCATATCGTTCGGCTGTTAATAAAGATTTAAGAAAATGCTTTTTTATCTTTTTAAATCTTTTTTCGTATACTTTTCCAGACATGGCGTTCCCATCTTTATTAATGAAGAAAGCAAAAGGATTTTTTATTTCCTTTTGTTTTATTTCGAGCATCTTTCTATGTTCTTCATACACTTCCCATACCAGATCATTATCTAATACGCTTTGTCTAGTTAAATGGGTTTTAAGGTAATTTAATCGTTTTGGATACTCATTTTTTGTATCTTTTAAGTGTGAGAATAATTTATTTCGGTTATCCTGAATTTGTACAGATAGACTTTCTCTTGTAGAAGCAAAGATATCTCCTCTAGTGATGTTTACAACTTCTCCTTTTCGTAGGCCGCCATAGAACTGTAAGCAAACACCAAAGGCAATGTCAGGCGCTACTTTTCGTGCTACTTGAATAAAGTGCGCAGTAAGAGAGTATCTGTTTACACCGAAATCTTTTAACTTTGCAGTTCTTTTCTTCATGGTATCTTTTGAAGGGAATCTAGTTTGGAGGCTCGCATGTCTAAATAATGATTCAATTATAGGATTACCATTAGCATCCGTTCTTGATTTTACTTCAAAGTGTTGGTCAATTAAATCTAGTTCTTGTAAATATAGATAAAACTTAGTTAATATCCCTTCGTGCTGTAGGACAGTAGAACGCTTAAGTCCACATAATGTTAAGTATGAAATATATTTACTTCCATGACTAAGGGTGAGGCCCCTAATCCCTTCACTTTGAAGTGATAGGAAAATGTCGTTCCTTTCTTTTATTTCACAATATATAAAATTCAGAAAACGACAAACGATATAGGCTGGTATTGTTTGTGAGTTTAAGGATTTTCCCATGTATGCATATTTAATTCTTATAAAGTCTGTTAGTGGATGAGGTATTGTAACGCCCGTTTGTTTATCCTGGACCCCAATAGCAATAATTCTATTTGTAACAATTATGTCTCGTATCGTTTCCTTTATAGGTATTTCTTTGACGACAAATCGGTAATTTGTTAAATTGCTGTTCATCTGAATACCTCCCTTGAAAATATATTACATTAATTGAACGGGTTATTAAATACTACGTAGTAAACTATTTTGCCCTTGGGGATAAATGGATGGTCGAAATGGTTTTACCTATACCCCCTTGGTAAATATGGAGTTATATAATAAAGGTAGGGATAAAATTTATTTTGGCCAAAACTGTACCTATATGTCTTCATAACCATCCCTCAGGAGATCCGGCGCCGAGCCGTGAAGATATTGAAGTTACAAAACGACTAGTAGAATGTGGTCGAATTATTGGAATTGAAGTGCTTGATCATATCATAATAGGTGACCATAAATTCGTGAGTTTAAAGGAAAAAGGTCATATTTAAGACTATTCTTTTTACCTATTTTGTTTTATAATGTGATTTATGAGTTTTTTGTAGAAAATTATCTACAAGAAGGATACAGATATAAAAAAACGTACTGTTTTTATAAATATAAAGTAAGAAAAATGAGTCCGTGAAAATAAGAAGGGAAGATAAATGATATGTTTGGATTTGGTGGATTTACTCGCGATCTTGGAATTGACTTAGGAACAGCGAACACGCTTGTATATGTGAAAGGAAAAGGTGTAGTTTTACGTGAACCTTCAGTAGTAGCACTACAAACTGATACGAAACAAATCGTGGCGGTAGGTAGCGATGCAAAACAAATGATTGGTCGTACACCAGGAAACGTAGTGGCACTTCGCCCTATGAAAGATGGTGTAATTGCTGATTATGAAACAACAGCAATAATGATGAAATACTACATTCAACAAGCTCAAAAATCAAATGGATTCTTCTCACGTAAGCCATACGTAATGGTATGTGTACCATCTGGTATTACAGCTGTAGAAAGACGGGCGGTAATCGATGCGACTCGTCAAGCTGGTGCTCGTGATGCTTATCCAATCGAAGAGCCATTTGCAGCAGCAATTGGTGCAAACTTACCTGTTTGGGAGCCGACTGGTAGTATGGTTGTTGATATCGGTGGTGGTACAACAGAAGTTGCAATTATTTCTTTAGGTGGTATTGTAACAAGTCAATCAGTTCGTGTTGCTGGTGATGATATGGACGATTCAATCATTCAGTACATTAAGAAAAGCTACAACCTAATGATCGGTGAAAGAACAGCAGAAGCACTAAAATTAGAAATCGGTTCTGCAGGCGAGCCAGAAGGTATCGAGCCTATGGAAATTCGCGGTCGTGATTTAGTAAGTGGTTTACCAAAAACAGTACTAATTCAACCAGAAGAAATTGCAGATGCATTAAAAGATACAGTAGATGCAATTGTAGAATCAGTTAAAAATACGTTAGAAAAAACTCCACCTGAATTAGCAGCGGATATTATGGACCGTGGTATCGTATTAACAGGTGGTGGGGCATTACTACGTAACTTAGATAAAGTTATTAGTGAAGAAACAAATATGCCAGTTCTTGTTGCAGAGGACCCATTAGATTGCGTAGCAATTGGAACGGGTAAAGCATTAGACAATATCGATCTTTTCAAAACTGCTGCTCGATAATATTGCAAAATAAAAATCACTGAAATTAAGAGGGTGTGAACGTGCCACAGTTTTTCTTAAACAAAAGATTAATTGTTTTGTTAGTTAGTATTATTCTTCTCGTGGCATTGATTGGAATCTCATTGAAAGAACGGAATAGTTTAACATGGCCAGAGCAGTTTATTAAAGATACTGTCGGTGTTGTAGAACGTGTATTCCAAAAGCCAGCGAATTATGTTGCCGGATTCTTCGAAAACGTAGAAGATGTAAAGCGCACGTATGAAGAGAATAAAAAGCTGAAAGCAAAATTAGATACTACCGCAGATTTATCTGTAGTAGTGAAAAATTTAGAGGATGAGAATAAAAAACTACGAGAATTAACTGGTAAAGAAAAGTCCCGTGGTGATTATACGGAAGTACAAGCTAGTGTGGTTTCTCGTAATCCCGATAAATGGTACGATTTAGTTGCAATTGATAAAGGAGCACAGCAAGGGATCAAAAAAGATATGGCTGTTGTAACTCCGAAAGGTTTAGTTGGACGCGTAAAAAGTGCATCTCAGTTTACATCGTCAGTAGAGTTGTTAAGTTCTATGAGCCGAACAAACCGTGTTTCTGCTATTGTACAAGGACAAGAAAATATCTTTGGATTGATTGAAGGTTACGATAAAGAAAAACAACTACTTCTTTTCACAAAGATTAGCTCTGATGCAAAAGTAGAAAAAGATCAACTAGTTGTAACATCTGGACTTGGTGATATCTTCCCAAAAGGTCTTGCGATTGGGAAAATTGTTGATGTTCAGCCAGATCCATACGGTTTAACAAAAACAGCTTATGTAAAACCATCCGCTGATTTGAATGATGTAGAGCATATTATAGTTGCAAAACGTGATATGCCTACAGCGTCGTTAGAATAGGAGGGGGAGAAGAGATGATGACGATTTTAAAAAGAGCAGCTCTTCCTCTTCTGCTCCTTTTTGTTTTTTTATTTGAAAATATGTTCTCTACTGTTGTTCCAACAGACGTCTTTTGGAAAGGCAGTATAGCAGCACCGCATTTCTTTATAATTGTGTTATGTTTTATTACAGTGTACTATAGTCCGATTCAAGGGATTTACTACGGACTATTATTTGGTTTCTTATTTGATACCGTATACACAGAACTGGTCGGAATATATATTTTTGCTTATCCGATTTTAGCTTATTTAGTTTATAGTGTGATGAAGGTATTACAATTAAATTTATTTATTGTCGCTTCTATCGTACTGGCTGGCATTGCAGCATTAGAGTATTATGTGTATGGGTTTTTAACTTTGTTAGGACGTACTCACATGTCAGCATCTGTCTTTTTCACAGATCGTCTCCTTGCTACTTTATTGCTAAATGGAATTTTCTTGTTAATAGTTTGTTTCCCACTGAGACGATATTTAGTGCGTCTTTCAAAAGCGATAGAAGAAAAAGAAAAAAGGATTTTCTAATTTTATGTCGAATTGAATCGGTGGGGTGAACTTTAGTGGAAGAAAAAAAGCAACAAAATGTAACGATAAAAGGGACAAAAGATGGAATAACACTTCATTTAGATGATTGCTGTTCATTCTCCGAACTACTAAAAGAATTGGATGAAAAGCTTTCTACACATTACTATGAGGGTGACGGACGTTCTTTAATTGAAGTGCGTGTTAAAGTAGGAAATCGCTATTTAACAGAAGTACAACAAGAAGAGATTCGTACGTTAATTCGCAATAAGAAGAATCTTGTTGTGGAATCAATCGAAAGTGATGTTATAACAAAAGCAGAAGCAATAGCTTGGAAAGAAGAAACAGAAATTGTCCCTATTTCCAAAATTGTTCGCTCTGGACAAGTGTTACATGTAAAAGGCAATTTATTATTAATTGGAGATGTTAATCCAGGCGGAACGGTTATCGCTGGGGGGAATATTTTTGTCGTGGGATCATTAAGAGGAATTGCACACGCGGGGTATGATGGAGATTCAGAAGCTGTTATTGCTGCATCTAGTATGAACCCTATGCAACTCCGAATTAGTGATGTGACAATGCGGGCTCCGGAAGAGAAAGAAGACGGAGCAGAGGCGGCAGAATGTGCGTACATTAATGAGAACAATCACATTGTTGTCGATCGCCTGCAACTTCTCACTCATCTTAGACCTAATTTAACAAAGTTAGAAAGGGGAATTGTATAGCTGTGGGAGAGGCAATAGTAATTACATCTGGAAAAGGCGGAGTAGGTAAAACTACAACGTCTGCGAACATTGGTACAGCCCTTGCGTTATCTGGAAAAAAAGTATGTTTAATTGATACAGATATCGGTTTACGCAATTTAGACGTAGTAATGGGGCTGGAAAATCGTATTGTATTTGATCTTGTTGATGTCGTTGAAGGGCGTTGTCGTTTACCTCAGGCTCTTATTAAAGATAAGCGTTTTGATGATCTTTATTTATTACCTGCAGCACAAACGAGCGATAAATCGGCGGTAACACCTGAACAAATGGATGAATTAATACAAGTATTACGTCAAGATTATGATTACATATTAATTGATTGTCCTGCGGGGATTGAGCAGGGGTTTAAAAATGCAGTAGCAGGTGCGGATAAAGCAATCGTTGTAACAACACCAGAAGTATCCTCAATGCGTGATGCGGATCGTATTATCGGACTTTTAGAGAAAGAGGATATTGAACCACCGAAACTTGTCATTAACCGTGTGCGTAGTCATATGCTTCATGAACAGGATATGTTAGACGTTGATGAAATCGTACGTACACTGTCAATCGAGCTTCTTGGAGTTGTCGAGGATGATGATGAAGTTATTCGTGCTACGAATACAGGTGAACCTGTAGCACTGCAACCTAGTGGGAAAGCAGCAATAGCTTATCGTAATATTGCAAGACGCTTGTTAGGTGAGAATGTACCATTACAAGCATTTGAACAAGAGAAAGTATCGGTATTTACAAAGATGAAGAATTTCTTTGGAATCCGTTAAAAGCACTTCGCATAAATGCGGAGTGCTTTCTTTTTTCTTCGCATGAATATCTTCCTTCTATAACTCATACATATGTACAAACTGTATATAACTGTTTCTATATTAAATAAGGCTAACGAAAGAAAGGAGACAGTATGAAGAATAGACGTGTGGAAGAAATTAAAAAGCGGATTGCGAAAAGGAAAGCAGAGCAAGAATTGCTAGAAGAAGAGCGGTATTTTGCGGGAGGAGATTTTGATAGCGAAACGGTCTTTATTGAAGAGGGGGAGAAGGAAATTCATCCTCTATTTCGAAAAGAAGTTTTTCTCTTCAAAGTTTTGCTATCAGCAATATTAGTTCTTTCTGTTGCTATTTTATATAAGAATGCTCCTTCTTCTTTCGATGGTGCTAAAGCTGTTACAGAAAAAGTGATGAAAGAGGAGTTTCAGTTTGCCACTGTAGCGAAATGGTACGAAAAGCAGTTTGGAAAACCTCTCGTATTCTATTCGCCTAATGAAAGAAAGGAAGGAACGATTCAGCAAAAAGATTATGCAATTCCTGCCTCTGGAAAGGTGATGCAAGGCTTTCAAAAAAATGGTCAAGGTGTATTTGTCCAAACAGCTACAAATGCAACAGTTGAGTCAGTGAATGAAGGGCTAGTTGTTTTTGCGGGCAAGAAAGAGGAACTTGGAAATACAGTTCAAATTCAGCACGCTGATGGCACGGAGTCATGGTATGCAAATTTAAATGATATGTCAGTAAAATTATATGATTACGTTTCAAAGAAACAAAAAATTGGAATAGTGAGTAATGATGAAAATAATAAAAATGGCAAATTTTATTTTGCAATAAAAAAGAATGAAAAATTTATTGATCCAATTCAGGTGATTTCATTTGATTAAATATAGGGATGTTTTCACGAAAATTTCCGTGCATCCGTTGTTTTGGGTTATTATTGTCATTGGTATTTTTACGGCGCGTTTTAAAGAGTTACTATTGTTATTTTGTATAGTTCTCATTCATGAACTTGGGCATGCTTTTGCCGCAGCGTATTATAATTGGCGTATAAAACAAATTCAGCTTTTGCCGTTTGGTGGCGTAGTTGAGATGGAAGAGCATGGGAATAAATCGTTAAAAGAAGAATTAATTGTCGTTATGGCGGGGCCAATTCAGCATATATGGATGATTGCGGCCGCTTACATTTTGTATCAATCGGGCTGGGTAACTGATGATTTGTACCATTTCTTTGTATGGAATAATGTCATTATTTTAGGGTTTAATTTATTGCCTATTTGGCCACTTGATGGTGGAAAAGTATTATTTAATGTATTATCATATCGTTTTCCCTATTTACAAGCACATGAAAAGATGATGAAATTGTCATGTGTTTTTTTTAGTGTAATATTAGGATGGCAGTTACTTTGGAATAGTAATAACATTATGATGTGGGTATTACTCGTTTTTCTAGCGATTTCTTTATATCAAGAATGGAAACAAAGACGGTACGCATTTATGCGTTTTTTATTAGAGCGTTATTATGGGAATAAAAGAGATATTGAAAAAATAGCACCTATTGAGGTAAAAACGGAAGATCATTTATATACGATTTTCACAAAATTTCGCAGAGGATATAAACACTCTATTATCGTCCATGGAAAATATAAAGAGCATTACACATTGGACGAAAATGAATTGTTGTATGCGTATTTTGCTGAAAAACGAACAACCTCATCTGTTGAAGAATTAATTGGTTAGTGTTGACGACGACACTAACCTTTTATATTGTAAGGAAAAGAAATGAAAAGTGAGGAAAGAATTTTGAAGACGTTATATATTAACTACACTGGTTCGGAAAAGCGTGTTGCGATAGAAGAGAAACAAAAAATTGTCGAGCTTTTATGGAAACGGAATGAAGAGCAGGAGATTGTCGGACATATTTATGTTGGGCGTATCGTAAGAACAATTGCAGGAATGAACGCAGCCTTTGTAAATATCGGATTAGAAAAACATGCATATCTTTCGTATGATGATGTACCATCTTCATATCGCATACATGAAGGGCAGGCGATACTTGTACAAGTTGTGAAAGAGGCAATTGATACGAAGGGGCCAAAATTAACGGCGAAGATAGAATTTACCGGAAAATATGTCGTTTACATGCCGTATGATGACATGCGCGCTGTTTCTCGGAAAATAAAAAATAATAAAAGAAGACAACAGTTACTGGGAATTGAAGTAGAAGGAACGGGTGGATACATTTTCCGTTCTGCTTCTGAAAAAGGAACGATCGATGAAATACAAGCTGAAATGCAAGGGTTGCAGCAGTTATATGAAGAGTTAAAAAGAAAAGAAGATCAAGGGAGGGCGCCCTTACTACTTCATCAACCAGCGACGTTTTTAGATCGTGTATTTCAGGAGAACCCAATTGAAACAATTGAAAAAATAGTTGTAGATACGAGAAGTATAGTAAAAGAATTAGAAGAAAAAGTAGGGAAAGAAATAATATCCTTTTATAATGAAAAATCTTCAATGTTTAACCATTTTGGAATAGGTCGTGAAATCGAGAAAGCACTTCAAAAAATTGTGTGGCTACCAAATGGTGCCTATCTAATTGTAGAACAAATGGAGACGATGACTGTAATTGATGTGAATACAGGTAAATTTACTGGAAAACAAAATTTACAAGATACCGTATTTCGCACAAATGAAATGGCTGCTGAAGAGATTGCTCGTCAATTAAGACTTCGTGATATTGGTGGGATGATATTAATTGATTTTATTAATATGAAAAGACGGGAAGATAAAGAGAAGGTAAGAGAACGCCTCATAGCTGCTATGCAAGATGATCGCACATATACAAGAGTGCTTGGGTTTACAGAGTTAGGTATTTTAGAGATGACGCGAAAACGTAAGAAACATTCGTTACGTGACGTATTATTAGAAGAATGTGTACCTTGTAAAGCGACGGGGTATGTTATGTCTTATGAAACAATTGCATATGAGCTAGAGAGAGAGTTAATTACATATGGCAATATAGAAGATGAAGCAGTATTAATCGCTGCACCAAAAATTTTGCAAAAACATTTTTCACAAAAAGAATTACAAAAAAATATTCCATTTGAAATTTATTTCAAAGATGATATTATCGAAAAGTACGCTATTATCCGTTTTGGAAGTAAGAAAGAAATTGTAGAACGGAAAAAATAGTTAGCAGAACATTCATTGACAATAGTCAATGAGTCATGGTAATATTTTTATGTTATAGTTTATAGCACCTAAACTGCTATATGCTACAACCGCACAAGACAGGTTCCCTAAAGACATTTTATGTCTACCTCGTTTTTGGCGAGTCTTAGTAATTAAGAGGAGGTGCAAGTATGTACGCAATTATCGAAACAGGTGGAAAACAAATTAAAGTTGAAGCTGGTCAAGCAATCTACATTGAAAAATTAGATGTTGAAGCTGGTGAAACTGTTACTTTTGACAAAGTTCTTTTCGTTGGTGGCGAAAACGTGAAAGTTGGTAGCCCAGTTGTAGAAGGTGCAACAGTTACTGCGAAAGTTGAAAAACAAGGTCGCGCTAAGAAAATCATCGTTTTCAAATATAAAGCGAAAAAGAACAATCGTAAGAAACAAGGTCATCGTCAACCTTACACTAAGCTAGTAGTTGAAGCTATCAACGCTTAATTCTGGTTAAGATGATTAAGATTACGATAAGTCGCACGAAACTAGGAAGTATCCAATCATTTAAAATGACTGGACATGCCAATTATGCGCCACATGGACAAGATCTTGTCTGTGCTGGAACTACAGCGGTTGTGTTTGGTTCTATAAATGCAGTGGAAGAACTTTGTAATGTGCAGGCAACTATTGAACTCGGAAGTGATGGCGGATTCTTGACGTATGAATTGCCTAATGATTTAGACGTTCATACAGCAGAAAAAGCACAAATACTTTTAGAAGGATTGGTTGTTTCACTTAAGACGATTGAACTTGATTACGGAAAGTATATCCGTTTAATAGAAAAAGTGCAGGAGGTGTAACGTATGTTAAGATTAGATCTTCAGTTTTTCGCATCTAAGAAAGGTGTAGGTAGTACAAAGAACGGTCGTGACTCTCAGTCAAAACGTCTTGGTGCTAAACGCGCAGATGGTCAAACGGTTTCAGGTGGTTCAATTCTTTACCGTCAACGCGGTACAAAAATTTATCCAGGTGTTAACGTTGGTCGTGGTGGCGATGACACTTTATACGCGAAAGTTGACGGCGTAGTACGCTTTGAGCGTCTTGGTCGTGACCGCAAACAAGTGAGCGTATATCCTGTTGCTCAAGAAGCATAAGAACTCACGGAAAACTCTAACCTGAGTGCAGGTTAGAGTTTTTCTATATTAAGGGGTATCTAAATGAATGAAAAATGGACAATTATAGATGCGTTGAGCCACTCAAGACATGATTGGCTCAATCGTTTGCAGATGGTTAAAGGAAATCTTTCCCTTGGAAAAGTGGAAGAGATTCATGGGCTCATCGATCGTTTTGTCCAAGAAGCGAGACAAGAATCCAATCTGATGGGGCTATCAATGCCTTTATTTTCAGAGTGGATTTTAACATATAATTGGAAACAGCAACCGTGCTTATTGGAGTACGAAGTATTAGGGAAATTACATAACTTATCTCATCTAGATGAGACTGTATGTACATGGACGAATCAGTTTTTCTTAATGCTTCAGCATAGTTTAGACGTATATGTTGAAAATTATGTTTGTATCACAATTGAATGTGACGCGGAGAATGCTCGTTTCTTTTTTGATTTTCGTGGAAAGCTAACGAATGTAGAAGAACTACAAACGTGGCTTGCGAACCAAAACAATAAATGGTATTCCATTTCTTATACAGTACGAGACGAAGAAGTCTCAGTTATATTACAACTAATCGAAAAAAGTGTGGTGAAATAATGTTTGTAGATCAGGTCAAGATATATGTAAAAGGCGGCGACGGTGGTAACGGAATGGTTGCGTATCGTCGTGAGAAGTATGTACCTAAAGGTGGCCCAGCAGGTGGCGACGGTGGTAAAGGTGCAGATGTTGTTTTTGTTGTTGAGGAAGGCTTACGTACATTAATGGACTTCCGCTACCAACGTCATTTCAAAGCTGATCGCGGTCAGCACGGAATGAGTAAAGGTCAGCACGGTCGTAAATCTGAAGATTTAATCGTAAAGGTTCCACCAGGAACAATAGTGAAAGATGAAAAAACAGGTGAAATTCTTGCCGATTTAGTAACGCATGAACAAACAGCTGTAATCGCAAGAGGTGGCCGTGGTGGCCGTGGTAACTCACGTTTCGCAACAGCGACGAACCCAGCGCCAGAAATCGCTGAGAACGGGGAACCAGGTCAAGAACGTGATGTCACGCTAGAACTTAAAGTGCTAGCAGATGTTGGACTTGTTGGATTCCCAAGTGTAGGTAAATCTACATTATTATCTGTTGTATCATCAGCGCGTCCGAAAATTGCAGAATATCACTTTACAACAATCGTTCCGAATCTTGGTGTTGTTGAAACTGGTGATAACCGCAGCTTCGTTATGGCTGACCTTCCTGGACTAATTGAAGGCGCACACTCCGGCGTTGGACTTGGACACCAATTCTTACGTCATATCGAACGTACACGTGTAATTGTGCACGTTATCGATATGTCTGGTTTAGAAGGACGTGAGCCATATGAAGATTATGTCACAATCAATAATGAACTAAAAGAATATAATATGCGTTTAACTGAGCGTCCACAAGTTGTTGTTGCAAACAAAATGGATATGCCAGATGCAGAAGAAAACTTACAAGCATTTAAGGAGAAATTGGGAGACGAAGTGAAAATTTTCCCAATCTCAGCTGTAACGAAACAAGGTGTTCGTGACTTACTATTTGAAGTAGCGAACTTATTAGAAACAACACCAGAATTCCCAATGTACGATGATGTAGAAGAATCTGAAGCAAGTGTAATGTACAAATTTGAATCTGAATCTAATTTTGAAATTACACGCGAAAGTGATGGCACATTTGTTATTTCTGGTTATGATATTGAGAAAACATTCAAGATGACAGACTTCTCACGTGATGAATCTGTACGCCGATTTGCTCGTCAAATGCGTGGAATGGGTATCGATGAAGCCCTTCGTGCACGTGGTGCAACAGACGGAGATATTGTAAAAATTCTTGAATATCAATTTGAATTTATCGATTAAGACTGCCGAAATATGGCGGTCTTTTTTTTTCGCTATTTGAGTCCAGTAAGGATCCGATTCGTATAGGTGAACCATAAGTCGATATAGGAAAAAATCCCCATTGATTAAAGTTTCAATTTATAATGAAAAAAGGAGTGGTTTTAGAAAAATGTTTTATGGGGAGAAAAAGAACATGTATAAAATATTAATTGTAGAAGATGATGAAAAAATTGCAGAGATATTAGAGGAGCATTTAGAAAGGTATGGATATCAATCTTTCAGAGTAAGCGATTTACGTCATATAAAAGATGAGTTTGTAAAAGTAAGTCCTCATCTTGTGTTACTTGATATTAATTTGCCATACTTTGATGGCTTCTACTGGTGCCGCCAAATCCGCATTGTATCGAATGCGCCAATTATTTTCGTGTCTGCAAGGACAGGGGAAATGGATCAAGTGATGGCGATTGAGAATGGCGGGGATGATTATATTACAAAGCCGTTCCATTTAGATATCGTAATGGCAAAGGTGAAGAGTGCACTTCGCCGCGGGTATGGTGAATATGCTTTGGCCGCGGAAAGTGATTGTTTAGGTGTTAATGGATTGTTATTATTCCCATCACAGCACACAGTAGAGTGGAAAGGGCAACAAACTGAACTTACAAAAAATGAATTTTATTTATTAGAATGTTTAATGAAACAAGCGAACCAATATGTAACACGTGAAGAGCTGTTAGAGGCTTTATGGGATGAAGTAGCTTTTGTTGATGATAATACATTAACTGTGAATGTAAAGCGTGTAAGGAAGAAACTTGAGGAGTTAGGCATTAAAAATGCAATTGTCACAAAGCGTGGGTACGGTTATGCTCTTCTTACTGAGTGGGGCGAAGGGTATGAAGGTTAAAAGCTACCTCATAGACCGTTTTTCCTTAATCCTTTCTTACATTATAAGCCTTTGTTTATTTGGGCTCGTATTGCAGTTGCAAAGCCTTTTAGAAAAGCGTTCGCTGGACTGGAGTACATGGCTATACGGACTGTTATTAGGGACAGTTGTATTTAGTGTATACCTTATTTACGATTACCGAAAACGAAGTGTGTTTTTAAAGAGAATAGAACAGTATATTGCCGGTGGACATACATTACATGACTCTTTACTTATCGATACTTCTTATACGTCAGAGCAAGAACTGGTTGTTGAAGCGTTTACGCTATTAAGGCAGCAATATATGAATGAAGTTCATAAACAGCATGCAAAAGAGCAACAGCAAATGATTTTCATGAATCAATGGATCCATCAAATGAAAACACCAGTATCCGTTATTGAATTATTGTTACAGAAATATGGTAAGGAACACCGTGAAGCAAGGGGAACGATTGAAAGTATTCGTGAAGAAAATAACCGTATTTTAAATGGGTTAGATTTAGCGTTACATATGGCAAGGTTAGATCAGTTTTCGAAAGACTATAAAGTAGAAGTAGTAAATGTTATAGATGTCATTCGAGATATTATTAATGAAAATCGAAAGTCGTTCATTCAATCTTCTGTATTTCCGAAACTGATGTTTGAAGAAGAGAATTGTATGATTGCGTCTGATAGAAAGTGGCTTAGTATCGCTATGAGCCAAATTGTTGTGAACGCAATTAAGTATACAAAAATTTCAGAAGCAGGGAAAAAAGAAATTCAATTTCAAATTGAAGAGAAAGATCAAAAGGTGCTATTACATATTAAGGACAATGGAATCGGTATTCCAGAGCAAGATGTAAAGCGTATATTTGACCCATTCTTTACGGGGGTAAACGGCCGTAAAACGAGGGAAGCGACTGGAATGGGCTTATATATTACGAAAGAAATTTGCGATAATTTACATCATAGAATTTATGTTCAATCGGCTGAAGGAGAAGGGACAATTTTTACGTTCCAATTTGCAAAAGATGAAGAATATCATACATTAATGAGAAAAATGACAAAACTGTAAGATAACAAAACGTTTTGTAAGGAAAATCACTCGTTTCTTTTTCTTATTTTTCTTATAGTAAATGTAAGAAGAAAACACATAGGGGGATTAGAAATGAGTGTTCTTGAAGTAAAAGGATTAACAAAGGTGTATCAATCAAAAGGTTCAGTAGCGACGACTGCTTTAAATGATATAAATTTTAAAATTGAAGAAGGCGAATTTGTAGGAATTATGGGGCCTTCAGGGAGCGGTAAAACAACGCTTTTAAATTTATTAGCGACAATTGATAAGCAAACTTCAGGTCATGTGCTTGTAAACGGTGAAGAAATTAATCAAATGCGTGCTGCAAAATTGGCGGAATTTCGCCGTACACATTTAGGATTCATTTTCCAAGATTTCAACTTACTTGATACGTTATCCATTAAAGAAAATATTATTTTGCCGCTTGTAATGGCGAAGAAGTCTGTAAAAGAAATTGATGCGAAAGTACTTGAAATTGCGAAGTTTTTAAACATCGAAGAAATTTTAAATAAAAAAGTATACGAAGTATCGGGAGGACAACAACAACGTGCAGCTGCTGCAAGGGCAATTATTCATGACCCAACATTAATTTTAGCGGATGAGCCAACTGGAAACTTAGATTCGAAATCAGCGAAGTCATTAATGGGAGCACTTCAAGATTTACATGAGCAAAAGAAAGTAACCATTGCAATGGTAACACATGATCCGGTAGCGGCTAGTTATTGTGAACGTATCCTCTTCATACGTGATGGAGAGATCTTCTCAGAAATACATAAAGGAAGAACGAAACAAGCCTTTTTCCAAGAAATTTTGGACGTACTTGCGATGCTAGGGGGGGAATATCATGAACTTTCGCCAGCTCGCGCTTAACAATGTAAAAGGAAATTGGCGTAATTATAAAGCGTTCCTTATTAGTAGTTGTTTATCGATTGTCGTATTTTTTATGTACGCTTCCTTCATTTATCATCCAGATGTCGTAAGCGGTAATATTAGTATGAAGACGATGATTACAAAAGGGTTAGAATCAATGAATTATATCGTAGTCATCTTCTCAGCACTCTTTATTTTATATGCGAATTCAACGTTTTTACGAGCAAGAAAAAAAGAATTCGGTTTATTAACATTAATAGGTGGAACGAAGTCTCAGCTCGGCCGAATGATTATATTAGAGCAACTGATGTTAGGTAGTATTGCCATTGTAGTAGGTATTGGGATTGGAATGCTTTGTTCAAAACTTTTCTTCCAAGCACTCAGTGTCTTACTAAAAATTGATAAAACACTGCCGCTTGTGTGGAATGGAAAAGCAGTTCTTATTACAGCTGGTATATACTTTATCCTCTTTTTAATACTATCATTGTTTAGTGTTTGGACAGTAGGACGCTTACAAATTATTGATTTATTAAGAGAAGCAAGAAAACAAAAAATAGAGCCGTTTGCATTTACATGGTTATGTGTAGCCGGTATAGGATGTATCATTGCTGCATATGTCCTTTGCTTCCAAGTAACAATTATGAATTTTATTATATATTTCTTACCAATTGTAGGATTGACCATTGGCGGAACGTATTTACTATTTACGCAAGGAAGTACAGTCGTATTAAAAGCATTGCAAAAAAGAAAACAATCTTTTTATACATATCCAAATATGTTCGTGCTTAGTAATCTTATTTATAAAATGAAAGATAATGCTCGTTTTCTATTTATCATTTCTATTATTACGGCGGTTGTTTCCTCAGCAGTTGGTACGCTGTATGTATATTATGAAAATATGAGTGCAAAAACGGTAGAGCTTACGCCACATGCTATTTCATATGAGGAAAAGGGGTTAAATACGCATAGTCTTATTAATGAAGAAAAAGTACAAGAGATTGTAAAAAAACATGGGTTTGAAGATGCACGAAAAGTAACCTACGTAAAACTACCTGCAACACAGAAAATAATGTTGTTTAACAGTGAACGTGAAGTACCAATGACGATTATTTCAGAAAAAGAATATAACGCAGAAGTGCGTGAACAAAAGAAAGAGCAAATTACAGAGGTTCATAATGCGCCAGGTAGTGCGACGATGGTTATGGTTGATGCAGCAAATGAACTTATGAAAATAGATCGTACTAAACCGTATGAATTTACAATTAATGGACAAAAGCAGTCTGTTCAATTAAATGAGCCAACGTCATATTCTGTTTTTAACGATAGCGAATATCTCATTGTGAATGATCAAGATTTTGAGAAGTATGCAAAGCTCGTACCAGATGAAGAAAAGACGAAATATTACGGTTATTATATTGAAGACTGGAAAAGTACGGAAGACCTTGTGCTAGATTTGAAAAAGCAAATTGCACCAGAAAAGCAAGGAGAACTGAAAAATTCAGTGTTTGCTTATAAAGATATAAGAGAATCTGGAGCAATTACAATGTTCATCGGTTTCTTCGTAGCAGTACTGTTCTTCTTCTTCGCTTGTAGCATGACATACTTTAAATGGTTTAACGATAAAGAACAAGATCGTATTCAATTTAAGTCATTGAAAAGAATTGGTATGACTGATAAGGAAATCCGTAAAATTGCAATTCGTCAAATGGGCGTTATCTTCTTTATCCCAATCTTAATCGGTACAATTCATAGTGGATTTGCTCTTCATACGTTAGGGAAAATGCTTTATATCGATTTATGGAAATCAGGTGCGATTGTAATAGGGGCTTATATTTTAGCTTCTGCCATTTACTTTATGATTGCGCAAAGAGGATATTTAAAACACGTAAAAAGCTAGGGAAACCTCTAGCTTTTTACCTATGTAGTAAGGTACAGGAGGACGATAGATGAACATTTGGCAACTGGCGCTACAAAATATAAAGGGAAATTGGCGTAATTATAAAGTGTTTTTCTTAAGTAGTTGTTTTGCAATATTTGCGTCTTTTGCATATATGTCTGTTATTGTACATCCGTATATGCAAGAGACGATGTGGTATCAAAATGTACGCTGGGGACTTATCATATGTAACGTTATAATTATTTCTTTTTTCGTCATATTTATTTTGTATTCTACTTCTATTTTTATAGAAGCACGTAAGAAAGAATTAGGGTTATATATGTTAATGGGAGCAACGAAATCTAACGTAATAGGAGTGATTATGACCGAGCAAATATTGATCGGAATTTCCGCTAATATTTTCGGTATTGGGCTTGGCATGATTTTTTTGAAATTCTTTTTTATGGTATTTAGTATGTTACTTCATCTTCCGAAAGAACTCCCTGTCATATTTGACATGAGAGCGGTTGGTGTAACGTTTGTTACATATATGCTCGTCTTTGTTCTGTTATCTTTTGTAAGTGCTTTACGTATATGGAATATAAAAATCATACGGTTATTAAAAGAATTTCGAACAGATAAACGAGAGAGGAAAACATCAAAGTGGCTTTGTTTATTCGGTTTTGCTTGTTTAGGGACGGGATATGCGTTAGCGCTACAAGTGACGATGACAACGATAGCATTATACTTTCTTCCGGTTGTTATACTCATTTCTTTTGGGACGTATTTCTCATTTACACATGGCGCTACACAAATATTAGAAGTGATAAAAAGAAATAAAAGGATTATGTATACATATCCGTATTTATTTATAGTGAATCAATTGTCACATCGAATGAAGGAAAATAGTCGCTTTTTCTTTCTGTTGTCTATGGCAACAACGTTTGTCGTTACGGCGACAGGTACGGTGTTCTTATATTTTTCTAGCATGCAAGATATGTGGCGTGGCGGAGGAGTACACTCATTTTCATACATAGAAAAAGGCACTTCTGCTCATGAAGTTTTCGAGAAAGACAAGGTTGAAAACTTATTACATCAATATGGATATGATGATTTTCAATATATGAGTTTTGTTGGAGTGTATGCATCCTTTCAGTCCAATAAGGGAGAAACAACAATAGCGCCGCTTATAAAGGAAAGTGAATACAATCAAGAGGCGAGAAAACAAAAACAGAAAATGTATCATCCTAAAAAAGGAACAGTTACACTTGTTTATTATAATAAACGCAATTATCCAAATGTATATAATCAAAAAGAGATTCAAGTGCAAGTAATGAATCAAACATATCAATTTGTATATAACGGTCAGAAAGAAGGGGTACAATTTAACTATCACCCTTCATACATTAATGGTCTGTTTTTCGTCATGAATGATGAAGATTTTAACAGTATAGCAAATAAAATTCCGGATTCTGAAAAAATGATATATAGAGGCTACACATTACCAAATATCGAAAATACGAAGAAATTAAATGAAGATTTACGGAAACATATGAAACAAGATAATAATGATGCATTTCGAAGTAATATGGAGTTATATGTGAATATGAAAGAAGGCGGCGATATTACTCTATTTGTAGGTTCATTCATTAGTATATTATTCTTTCTTACTTCATGTAGTATCGTATATTTTAAATGGTTTCATAATATTGCATCGGATCGAAAGCAGTACGGAGCACTATCTAAACTTGGAATGACGAAGGAAGAAGTGTGGAAGGTTTCTCGTTGGCAATTATGTATGTTATTTTTTGCGCCTATTATAGTAGGAAGTATGCATAGTGCAGTTGCGTTATATACGTTTCATAATACTGTCTTTATGGACGGTTCATTAAGAAAAGTAGGCTTGTTTATTCTATTTTACATCGCTGCATGCATCATTTATTTCTTCTTCGCTCAAAGAGAATATAGGAAACATCTAGACTAGCGAACGCTAGTCTTTTTTTAATATTCGAAATTTACATAGAAGAATATAAAAAAGTATGGTATAACAGTAAGAAAACGAAAAAGAGGGGAAAAGACGATGATTCGAGTAGGATATTTAGGACCAGAAGCAACATTTACAAATATGGCGGTGAGTCGTTTTTTTCCGGAAGCAGAGCATGTACCGTATCGGACGATTCCAGATTGTATAGATGCAGCCGCAAATGAAAATGTGGACTTCGCAGTTGTACCGTTAGAAAATGCGATTGAAGGTTCAGTCAATATAACGGTTGATTACCTCGTACATGAGCAACCGCTTTCTATTGTAGGAGAAATTACAGTACCAATTCAGCAACATCTACTTGTACATCCGCAGTATGCAGAAGTGTGGGAAGAAGTATATGCAGTACATTCTCATCCGCATGCTATCGCTCAGTGTCATAAGTTTTTAAATGAAGAATTAAAAGGGGTAACCGTTCGGGATATGACATCAACAAGTGCTGCTGCACAATATGTGAAAGAACATCCTGAAGAAAAAGTTGCCGCCATTGCAAATGAAGCAGCGGCAGAAAAGTACGGATTAACAATTGTAAGACGTGATATTCATACGCATAAAAACAATCATACACGTTTCCTTGTTCTCCATAAGAAAAGGAAAGCAGTACTCCCGAATAACGGAGAAAATCGCGGCGAGAAAACGACGCTTATGATAACGTTACCTGCAGATTATGCGGGAGCGCTATATCAAGTGTTATCAGCTTTCGCATGGAGAAAATTAAACTTATCCAAAATTGAATCGCGCCCGATGAAAACAGGTCTTGGAAATTACTTTTTCTTAATCGACGTAGATAAAGCATATGATGACGTATTATTGCCAGGTGTAACGATGGAACTTGAAGCGCTCGGTTTTTCTGTTACTGTGCTGGGGAGCTATTCTTCTTATTGGTTGTAAAAAGCGAGGAGGCTGTTAAACTTGCTTGAAACGAAACGTACCTTCGCGTAAACTTTTAGAAAAGTTACGTATGAAGTTAATTCAAACGTATTATCGGTTTGGGGCAGAGCAAGCTGTCTATTCTATTGAAGTAGCAGAAGCGATTTTGCTAGATTAATAAAAACCCACCTGCAGAAGGTGGGTTTTTTTATTTCAACTTCGCAAGACGATCCTCTAACTGGCCACGCCAAATATCAGCTAGTTCTGGAACAGCAAGAATCTTTTCAAGGCCATCTTTATCTTTTCTATTATGAAAATAGATTTCGTTAGAGAAGAGAACAGATACATTGCTTGGATGACGCTCTAGTAATGTGATTTTAGAATCCTTACGCACAGTACCTTCTTGAAGAACGCGGCATAAGTAGCCAGTATATCCAGTTGCTACAATGCGTGGTAAAATGCCAGGAATACCAAGACGTTTTGAAATTGTGCTGCAAGGTACGCGAGCTTGTGTTACTTGAATGATTGCTTCGCCTAGTTGATATGTATCTCCGATGCATACATCACGCTCTAACATATTTGTTACCGTAATATTTTCGCCAAATGTGGAAGCTGGAAGTGTTGTTTGGAATTCTTCTTCCCATAGTGCGTAATGCTCGTGTGGGTACACACAAACAGCGCGATCAGGTCCCCCGTGATGTTTTAAATCCGCTACATCATCACCACGGAATCCATCTTTTGAGAGAAAAGCTTTTTCTGTAAGTTCTTTACATATACCAGTAATCATTTCTTTATCTTCGCCATATTTCATTTGTTTCGGTTTACCGGTGCTAAAGTGAACGAGTTCAATTCCCATAGTTGACCTCCTTTACAATTGATTACAATATTATAACATTTACAAAATAAAAGCACAGAGAATGATGAAAAACTCTGTGCTTTACATTAATTAATAAACGAGAAATCCAGCTCGATCTAGTGCCTCACAAGCGGCATCTAACTTCTCTTTAGAATCTGCTTCGATTGTATGTAAGTGAATACCATCTGTTAGTTGTGAAAGATAGGAAGCGTTTGTGTTTTCGATTTTTTGTAAATATTGCTCTACATCAAAGCGATTACTTACCATAATCGATGCCGTTAAGTCGCCGTATACAGGATGCTCAACTTTTACGTCTTTAATCGTAACGCCGTGGTCAACTAACATAGTAAGCTCTTGACGTACTTCTGCTGGTTTGTGTTGGCATACGATTACGCGTTCAAAAGCTTGTTGCCTTGTTTGTGGTTTTAAATATAAATACCCTTGTGCAGTCGCAATAATTGGTTCATTTCGTGCTTTTAGTAAGGAAATGTCTTGAACGATAACTTGCCTACTTACGTTTGTCTTTTTAGATAGTTCGTTTCCAGATAACGGTTCATTTGCAGCGAGAAGCCACTGAAGGATGAGTTGTCGTCTTTCTTCACCTAAAATCTTTTTTTGATCATTTTGTTTCATTATGATTTAACACCTCTATAAAATTGATTTCCAATTGTGTGTAGTGCATGAATAGTTGTATCAATTTGTTCTTTCGTCGTGTGATGTCCGAAAGAAAAGCGGACATATTGTTTTGCCTCTTCATACGTTTTTCCAATTGCAAGCATTGTTTTTGAAGGTTCTTGTTTACCGACTTGGCAAGCACTTCCAGTTGAAATGGCTATACCATGACGGTTGCATTCTAACATTGTATACTGACCTTCTATTCCTTTTATTGTAACCCCAATAATATGTGGTAAACAAGAAGTAGAATGTCCTTTCACTTCAATTTCTAGAGGAAGTGTTTGTAATTGCTCTAAAAAATAAGATCGTAATTGTTTAAAACGAAAGCTCTCTTCCTTTTGATTCTTTAATATATGCTCTGCGGCTGTTAAAAAAGCAGCGATTCCAGGAACGTTCACCGTACCAGGGCGAAAGCCTTTTTCATGAGAAGTTCCCGGAAATACTTGTTCCCAGCGAACTTGCGGATTTATATAGCAAGCTCCAACTCCTTTTGGTCCGTATATTTTATGGGCTGAAACAGAGAGACTATCAATCTCCATCGCTGTAACGTCTATTGGAAGTTTACCAAACGTTTGAACACAATCCGAATGAAATAAAACATTATATTTTTTTAAAAGTGCTCCGATCTCTGCAATGTTTTGAACGGTCCCAATTTCAGAGTTTCCATGCTGTATACTTGCTAGAACAGTATTTTCCGTAATAGCTGCTTCTAAATCTACTAAATGAATTATCCCGCTTTTATCAACAGGAATCTCAGTAATAGTATAGCCTTGCGATTGTAAGGAGTGAAAATAACTTCGAATCGATGCGTGTTCCATAGGTGTCGTAATAATATGCTTCCCGTTTTTAGCATTTAGAAGGGATTGAATCGCAAGGTAGTTAGATTCGGAACCGCCGCTTGTAAAGAATACACCTTGTTCCTTACCCCCAATCATTTCTGCAAATGTTTCTCTACAAACTTGTAATAAAGATGATGCGCTTCCTCCGATATCGTGTAAACTTTGTTCATTTCCAAAATATGTTTTTGTCGCTGCTATATATGTTTCTAAAGCTTCTTCGCTCATAGGTGTTGTTGCTGCATAATCAAGATATATCATTATATAATTTCCTCTCTTTAGTAAGAGTGATATTAATTTTCGTTCTTAGAATGATAGTGAAAATAAGAATTGTAAAAAAACTCTTGTCATTATTTTAAAACTATGTAAATATAGGTGTCAAGACAGTTGAAAAGTGTAAAGTAGGAGGCAACAATTATGCCAAGTGCAGATGTCTTGATTATTGGAAGCGGCGTTGCAGCGCTTCGTGTTGCGAAAGAGCTTTGTCACGAAAAGAATGTGATAATTATCACAAAAAAAACAGGACGTAATAACAATACACATTTAGCTCAAGGAGGAATTGCAGCAGCTGTTGCTACATATGACGATCCGAGTGAGCATTTTGAAGATACATTAGTGGCAGGTTGCCATTATAACAACGAAGAAGCAGTTCGTTATTTAGTTGAAGAGGGGCCGAAAGAAATAAGTAAGCTTATTACAAATGGAATGAAATTTGATGGGGATGAAAAAGGGCTCCACCTTGGTAAAGAAGGAGCGCATCGAAAACGGCGTATTTTACATGCGGGAGGAGATGCAACTGGTAAAAATTTATTAGAGCATTTAATACAAGAAGTAGTTCCGAATGTTACTGTCGTTGAGCATGAAATGGTGCTCGATTTTATTATAGAAAATAATAAATGCATAGGAGCTTTAACGCGAAATAGTGAAGGGAAGCTGAAGCGTTACTATGCTGATAATACGGTGTTAGCATCAGGAGGAATAGGTGGTTTGTACGCCTTTACATCGAATGATGAGACAATTACAGGCGATGGACTTGCGATGATATATCGAGCTGGGGGAGAACTTGTTGATTTAGAATTTGTACAATTTCATCCGACGATGTTATACGTGGACGGGCGATGTTGTGGTCTCGTTTCTGAAGCAGTCCGTGGTGAAGGAGCTGTCCTTATAAATGCAAAAGGACAGCGTTTTATGATGGATGTACATCCCGGGAAAGATCTCGCACCGCGTGATGTAGTGGCAAGGGCTATTCATGAACAACTCCTTGCGGGTGAAACAGTGTACTTAAACATCGAAGCCATTCAAAACTTTGAACAACGTTTTCCGACCGTCTCATCATTATGTAAAAAGAATGGCGTTGATTTAAAAGGGAACCTTATTCCGGTCGTACCTGGTGCTCATTTTCATATGGGCGGCGTGAAGACGAATTGTGACGGAGAGACGTCCATTTCAAACTTATATGCGGTCGGTGAAGTGGCTTGTAATGGAGTTCATGGTGCGAATAGATTGGCGAGTAATTCATTATTAGAAGGTCTTGTGTTTGGAAGACGAATAGGAAAACACATTTTAGCTAAACCAGCAGAGGAAAGAAAAAATGTGCCGGAAGAGAGAGGGAAAAGTTTTATAGCTCTTAATGATTTACCGTTGAAAGAAGAAATACAAGAATACATGATGAAGCATGTTGGGATTGTGCGAACTGAGAAAAATTTATCATATGTTAAGAGATGGTTTAGTAGGTACGGTGTGCTAAATATGATCTTACAATATGATGCACTTACAAATGAAGAGATAACGCTTATTAATATGTTAACAGTTTGTGAGCTTATAACAGTATCAGCTTTACAAAGAGAAGACAGTATTGGTGGTCATTATCGCATTGATTATCCAGAAAGAAATAGCGTGAAAAAAGAGATTATCCGAGTGAGAAGAAAACTACAACTTGTTTAATAAGGGGAAGAGGGGTTTTATGAATACGTTAAAAGTTAAGGAAGCATTAAATCGATTTTTTCTAGAAGATATAGGAGAAAGAGATGTAACATCTCAGCTTATCTTTCCCGATAATGCACTTGCGAAAGGAACGTTTCTTGTAAAGGATACAGGGGTATTTGCAGGGCGCTTAGTAATTGAAGAAGGATTTAAATTAATTGATCAGAAAATTGAAGTTGAACTTCATAAAAAAGATGGGGATCTTGTAGAAAAAGGCGAAATAATTGCAACTGTGCAAGGCCCAATCGCATCATTATTAACGGCAGAGCGCGTTATATTAAACGTTATCCAGCGTATGAGCGGGATAGCGACGATGACACGTAAGGCGGTTTTTGCTTTAGATAGCAGTCATACACGCATTTGTGATACGAGAAAAACGATGCCAGGACTACGTATGTTTGATAAGTATGCGGTAGTATGCGGGGGCGGATTTAACCACAGATTCGGTTTATATGATGGTGTCATGATTAAAGACAATCATATTGCTTTTGCTAGCTCGATTACAAAAGCTGTTACATCGGTGAAAGAAAGATTGGGACATATGGTGAAAGTAGAAGTTGAAACAGAGACAGAGGCGCAAGTAAGAGAAGCAGTAGAGGCCGGCGCAGATGTTATTATGTTCGATAATTGTACGCCAGAAGAGATTCGTGAGTTTTCAAAAATTGTACCAAGTGCCATCGTTACGGAGGCTTCAGGTGGTATTACAATTGAAGATTTATCAAAATACGGAAAAACAGGGGTAGATTATATTTCACTTGGAGCGTTAACACATTCAGTGAAAGCACTTGATATTAGTTTTAATATTGAGGCCTAATGAGAGTGGTTTAGAGGGGGAGAATCATAAATGGGTATTTTAGAGAAAGTTCAGCCAATCGAAGTAATGTTACCAGAGCGTTATCAAACGATGTCTACATTAGAGATGGAAGAGCGTGTCCGTGAAATTAAAGAAAAAATGGGGGCATTACTATTTATTCCAGGACATCATTATCAAAAAGATGAAGTGGTGCAATTTTCAGATGCAGCAGGGGACTCACTTCAACTGGCGCAAGTTGCAGCGAGTAATAAAGAGGCAAAATATATTGTGTTTTGTGGTGTGCACTTTATGGCAGAAACGGCAGATATGTTAACGACAAATGATCAAATTGTCATCTTACCAGATATGCGTGCCGGCTGTTCTATGGCAGACATGGCAGATATTGAACAAACAGAAAGAGCGTGGAAAGAGCTCACGAGATTATTTGGGGATACGATGATTCCGCTAACGTATGTAAATTCAACAGCTGCGATTAAAGCGTTTTGTGGTCGTAACGGGGGGGCAACAGTAACCTCTTCTAATGCAAAACAAATGGTGTCTTGGGCGTTTACACAAAAAGAGCGTCTCGTCTTTTTACCAGACCAACATTTAGGGAGAAATACAGCGTACGATTTAGGGATCCCTTTAGAGAAAATGGCAGTGTGGAACCCGCATACAGATACATTAGAGTACGATGGAGATATAGAAGAAATTCAAGTGATTTTATGGAAAGGTCATTGTTCTGTTCATCAAAACTTTACAGTGAAAAATATTGAAAGTGTCCGAAAAAATCATCCGGATATGAATATTATTGTTCATCCTGAATGTTGCTATGAAGTTGTAGCTGCCTCTGATTATGCAGGATCAACGAAATATATTATTGACATGATTGAAGCAGCTCCAGCAGGAAGTAAATGGGCGATTGGTACAGAGATGAATTTAGTGAATCGAATTATTCAGCAACATCCAGATAAAGAAATTATTTCTCTAAATCCGTTTATGTGTCCTTGTTTAACGATGAATCGAATTGATTTACCTCACCTGTTATGGGCGCTTGAGAATATAGAAAGAGGAGAACAAATTAACGTTATTCGTGTGGAAAAACAAGTAACAGAAGAGGCGATTCTTGCATTGAATCGTATGCTAGAGCGTGTGTAAAGCAACGGAACTCCCGTTGCTTTTTTTCGTGCATGTAATCATAAGAAGAGTGAAATAGGCATACATTGTGTTGAGGAAATCATTGTGATTTTTTTATGATTATGCCACTTCAAACCATATTGAAATAGAAGAAGTGATAAAAGTAGATGGAGTTAAGTTTTTTAGAAAGTGTTACTTCGAAGTGTTTTTACTTATAGATAAGTTATACAGGAGGGGGAAAATTTGAAAATTCATATCGTGCAAAAAGGGGATACCCTTTGGAAAATTGCGAAAAAGTACGGAGTGGATTTTGAAACGCTCAAAAAAACAAATACACAACTTAGTAATCCAGACCTTATTATGCCAGGGATGAAAATTAAAGTACCATCAAGCAGCGTTCATGTGAAACAACATGCTGGATCGGGGTCAGCGCCTCCGAAACAATATGTAAAAGAGGTGCAGCAAAAAGAGTTTGCATCAACCCCAACCCCGCTCGGAATAGAAGATGAAGAAGAAGTTACGTATCAGTCAGCACCTATTACACAAGAGCCAGCTATGCAACAAACGCAAAAAGAAATGCAGGTGAAACCACAAAAAGAAATGCAGGTAAAACCGCAAAAGGAAATGCAAGTGAAACCACAAAAAGAAGTACAGGTAAAGCCGCAAAAAGAAGTGCAAAAAGAAAAACCAGTTGAAAAGCCGCCTGTCATTCAAAAACCACCTGTTGTAGAGAAAGTAGAAAAACCAAAACCGACTACGAAAGAAAATACTAAATTTTCCATTAATGTATTACCACAGCCACCACAACCGCCGATTAAAGCGAAAAAAGAATATAAAATTTCAGATGTAATAAAAAAGGGAAGCGAGTTAATTGCTCCTCAAATTAATAAAATGAAGCCTAACAACGTCATTTCTCCGCAAACGAAAAAAGACAATATAGGAAATGCATCACCGCAAGTGAAGAAAGACAATATAGGAAACATAGTGTCACCGCAAGTGAAGAAAGAAAATGTAGGGAATATAGTGTCACCGCAAGTGAAGAAAGAAAATGTAGGGAATATAGTGTCACCGCAAGTGAAGAAAGAAAATGTAGGGAATATAGTGTCGCCGCAAGTGAAAAAAGAAAATGTAGGGAATATAGTGTCGCCGCAAGTGAAAAAAGAAAATGTAGGGAATATAGTGTCGCCGCAAGTGAAAAAAGAAAATGTAGGAAGCATAGTCTCGCCACAAGTGAAGAAAGAAAATATAGGAAGCATAGTCTCACCAAACGTATCAAAAGAAAGTGTTATTATCCCGCAAGTAAAACCGCCTAATATTCAAGTGCCGAACATAATGCCGATAATGGATAATAATCAAATGCCGAATATGATGCCGATAATGGATAACACTCAAATGCCAAATATAATGCCGATAATGGATAACACTCAAATGCCGAACATAATGCCGATAATGGATAATAATCAAATGCCGAACATAATGCCGATAATGGATAATAATCAAATGCCGAATATGATGCCGATAATGGATAATAATCAAATGCCAAATATGATGCCGATAATGGATAACAACCAAATGCCGAACATGATGCCGATAATGGATAACAATCAAATGCCAAATATAATGCCGATAATGGATAAC